>NZ_JACEHJ010000003.1:0-15071 GCF_025377695.1 Alishewanella sp. BS5-314 | reverse complement strand
TGTCTTAACTGGGCGAATAGTTGCAGGTGTAGACCCGAAACCGGCGATCTAGCCATGAGGCAGGTTGAAGATTGGGTAACACTAATTGGAGGACCGAACCCACTACTGTTGAAAAAGTAGGGGATGACTTGTGGCTTGGAGTGAAAGGCTAATCAAGCTCGGAGATATCTGGTTCTCCTCGAAAGCTATTTAGGTAGCGCCTCGAGCGAATACCACCGGGGGTAGAGCACTGTTTGGGCTAGGGGGTCATCCCGACTTACCAACCCCATGCAAACTCCGAATACCGGTGAGTACTACTCGGGAGACACACGGCGGGTGCTAACGTCCGTCGTGAAAAGGGAAACAACCCAGACCGCCAGCTAAGGTCCCAAGTGATGATTAAGTGGAAAACGATGTGGGAAGGCATAGACAGCTAGGAGGTTGGCTTAGAAGCAGCCACCCTTTAAAGAAAGCGTAATAGCTCACTAGTCGAGTCGGCCCTGCGCGGAAGATGTAACGGGGCTAAAATCATCCACCGAAGCTGCGGATTCACACTATGTGTGAGTGGTAGAGGAGCGTTCTGTAAGCCTGCGAAGGTGTGCCGGGAGGCATGCTGGAGGTATCAGAAGTGCGAATGCTGACATGAGTAACGATAAGGGGAGTGAAAAAACTTCCCCGCCGAAAGACCAAGGGTTCCTATCCCATGCTAATCAGGGTAGGGTGAGTCGGCCCCTAAGGCGAGGCTGAAAGGCGTAGTCGATGGGAAACGGGTTAATATTCCCGTACCGGCCAATACTGCGATGGGGGGACGGAGAAAGCTAGGCAAGCGCGGCGTTGGTAGTCCGCGTGAAAGTGCGTAGGTTGGAGAGGTAGGTAAATCCGCTTCTCTAAGACTGAGACACGAGACGAGTCACTACGGTGACGAAGTTGCTGACGCTCTGCTTCCAGGAAAAGCCTCTAAGCTTCAGGTATTGGTGACCGTACCCTAAACCGACACAGGTGGTCAGGTAGAGCATACCAAGGCGCTTGAGAGAACTCGGCTGAAGGAACTAGGCAAAATAGTACCGTAACTTCGGGAGAAGGTACGCTCTTGTGTGTGAAGGCCTTGCGCTGTAAGCATATGAGAGTCGCAGTGACCAGCTGGCTGCAACTGTTTATTAAAAACACAGCACTCTGCAAACACGTAAGTGGACGTATAGGGTGTGACACCTGCCCGGTGCCGGAAGGTTAATTGATGGGGTTAGCGCAAGCGAAGCTCTTGATCGAAGCCCCGGTAAACGGCGGCCGTAACTATAACGGTCCTAAGGTAGCGAAATTCCTGTCGGGTAAGTTCCGACCTGCACGAATGGTGTAATGATGGCCAGGCTGTCTCCAGCCGAGACTCAGTGAAATTGAAATTGCGGTGAAGATGCCGTATACCCGCGGCTAGACGGAAAGACCCCGTGAACCTTTACTATAGCTTGGCACTGAAACATTGACCCTACATGTGTAGGATAGGTGGGAGGCTTTGAAGCTGGGACGCTAGTCCTGGTGGAGCCGTCCTTGAAATACCACCCTTGTATGTTTGATGTTCTAACGTAGGTCCCTGAATCGGGATTGCGGACAGTGTCTGGTGGGTAGTTTGACTGGGGCGGTCTCCTCCTAAAGCGTAACGGAGGAGCACGAAGGTTGGCTAAGTACGGTCGGACATCGTACGGTTAGTGTAATGGTAGAAGCCAGCTTAACTGCGAGACAGACACGTCGAGCAGGTACGAAAGTAGGTCATAGTGATCCGGTGGTTCTGTATGGAAGGGCCATCGCTCAACGGATAAAAGGTACTCCGGGGATAACAGGCTGATACCGCCCAAGAGTTCATATCGACGGCGGTGTTTGGCACCTCGATGTCGGCTCATCACATCCTGGGGCTGAAGTCGGTCCCAAGGGTATGGCTGTTCGCCATTTAAAGTGGTACGCGAGCTGGGTTTAGAACGTCGTGAGACAGTTCGGTCCCTATCTGCCGTGGGCGTTGGATAATTGAGTGGAGTTGCTCCTAGTACGAGAGGACCGGAGTGAACGAACCGCTGGTGTTCGGGTTGTCATGCCAATGGCACTGCCCGGTAGCTATGTTCGGAACGGATAACCGCTGAAAGCATCTAAGCGGGAAGCCGGCCACAAGATGAGTTATCCCTTACCCCTAGAGGGTACTAAAGGGTCGTTGGAGACCACAACGTTGATAGGTGAGGTGTGGAAGCGCTGCGAGGCGTTGAGCTAACTCATACTAATTGCCCGAGAGGCTTAACCATACAACGCCCAAGATGTTTTAAAGAAAAGAATACAGTGTGCGAACTAGAAGCTTGCTAAGTAATGGCAACGGTTTTTATCAAATCCTATCCTGGATTTGACCCGCAAGCGGGCCGCACTAAAGTGCGTTAAAAACTGTTTCCCGACAGTTTTTTGCCTGGTGGCAATAGCGCTGTGGAACCACCTGATTCCATTCCGAACTCAGAAGTGAAACGCAGCTGCGACGATGGTAGTGTGGCATTCGCCATGCGAGAGTAGTACACCGCCAGGCACCTCATAAAGCCAAAGAGCCCACTCAGTCGAGTGGGCTTTTTGCTTTATCCGCTACGCGGGTGTACTACACTCGCATGGCAGCCACAGCGCTGCGCTGGTTGCATTGTGCAGGCCTTCCTTGGCCTGCATCGCTTCACGACCTGCCTGCGGCAGTCCAACTTCGTTCCTGACGAAGTTGTCGCCATGCTTTATCGCACTTCGACCAAACTGCCTCTGCACAAAGCGCCAAGCTAAACGAGTACACCACACTCAGACTCCGGTACGCCCGCCGTACCGGAGTCATTCTGCGATAGTGATAGACAAGATTAAGCCAAACCCCACCAAAGACTTATCACAGCGAGCGATATCCGTGCCATCAATGACACGCCGCACTACGACTACGCACGCCCTGCACGAAGCGCCAAACTAAACGAGTACACCACACCCAGACTCCGGTACGCCCGCCGTACCGGAGTCATCCTGCGATAGTGATAAAAAGACTAACCAAGGAATACAAGAAGTTACTAACAGAGAGCTAGCTGTCGCCGACTTTGCATAAACGACAAAGATCCGCAGCAGTAACTATTTGCGGATCAAATTGCCATTAAGATCAAAAGTCCATTCGGCAGGGCCAAGCTCTGCAAGCAATGCCGATACCTCTGTTAATGGCCTGGCGGCGATAAATTGCTTTTGGGTATCGAGAAAGATCAGCCATTCACTGGCTTGTTTGGCGATATCCTGTTCATTAAATTGGCTATGCATACCCATATAGACTGGCATGACGCTACGCCAGCCCTGTTCCAGCCGGAAGATGTAACGACTCTGATAGTCGGGATGCAGAAAATTGGCCTGCTCGATCGCATTTAGTTGGCTGCGGTCGAATACCCGGGCGATGGCAACACTGCTGGAGCGTTGCAAATAACCGCGTAATAGCAGCAACTGCTGTGCGCTTGCAGCTTCGTTCTGGTTAGCAGTTAAACTGCTTGCCAGTGGTTCGGCAATCTCCAATGCAAACAGTTGTAACTCGTACTGATCCAGATTCTCACGATAGCGGTTAAATTCATCACAGCTACCAGCTTGCAGAGGGTCACGCGGTTGTAGGCGTTGCCAGTCACCGGCTTGTCGGCTGGCGAACAGGAAATTCTGATATGGCAGCTGCAGTTTGGCCTCGATCGCCGAGCGTAACAGCTGCAAATCCGGTAAACCGGCCTGACGGTAGTCGCGTTGTGATTGGCATGCTTCATATTGCACGCTTAGCACGCTATGAGCTTGCTGCGCTGCCAAGGCGGCCTGGAGCAGGCTGCGCTCGGACTGGCTAAGGTGTTCCAGGCTCGGCTGACTGGTGGCAAGTAACAACGATAACAGACTAAGCATAAGGTCTCCGCAAATTTTCCTGACTGTACCAGCTTTCGGCAGCCAGCCCCACTATTTCTGCGCTGTTTAATGATGTTTGGCGACGCTTTGCTGCATCAGTTTAATAATGGCGGCTTTACCGGCGAGTTGAAACCGCTTGGCAAGCAGTGACCAGGGCTGTCTTTGCCAGCAACGGGCGATAAAGACGGCAGTTGCCAGCGGATCTAACTGTAACCGGTGCTGGTTAAACCAATAGACCAGCAAGGTTGCCACCAGTTCATAAGGTCGTTGCCCGTTGGCAAACAAGCTAAGTTGCTGTCGCTCAAAAGGGCTAAGGATACGCAGTGGCGGTTTAACCAGCTGCAGCATTAATGCAGGTTGCAGATCCGACGGGTATTCGCTGAGCTCCAGATACAGTTGCTGCGAGAAATGTTCAGCCAGACGGCTGACCGTAGCAGTGTCACCCTGTAAGGCTTTACATACCAGTACCGAAGGTTCGGCGCTGGCTTTATCCAGTTGTTGACCGAGGCGGATTGGCAAAAAAGCATTGCGCTGCCAAAAACCTAATAAGCTCGGCGTGGCGCCAAAGCTACTACCAAGATAATGATAACCACGGCGGCTAAGTTCATCACTGACCAATTGCAGTAGCTGGCTACCCAGCCCAAGCTGTTGTAAGCCGGGCACTATGGCGATGCGCATAATGCGCGCTAGTTTTAGGCACGCCAATCCGGGCTCGGCAAGATGAAAGGCCAGACTTTGCGCCAGCAGATGCCCCTGTACCCGCCGCTTGCCCTGATAGATCTGCTCTGCCAGTTCGGCGCTAAACTCGCCTTCGCTGCTAAGCAACATACAGCCAAGTAATTGGCCGTTTTGCTCCAGCGTATACACCGCGAGAGCAGCGTTTTCTAATAACGCCAGTAAATCTTTAACCTGGGTTTGATAGTGGGCAAAGCTGAGCAAAGCAAAGACCTGCTGCAGCTTTTCCGGCTCGACCAGCCAGTCGTGATGTTGATAATGCTTTAACAGCACAGCTTGAGTACTGTCGTATGCAGGCTCGGGCAAGTCCAGTTTTAACAGAAAGCTGTGCCGGATTAACTGCTCCAGCGGATCCTGCGCTTGATAACGGATTGGCTCGGTTAAGCGTAGCTGCCGCCAGTCAGGACATTGTTGCGCTAAATAAGGCTGAAACCTTAACTGAAAACCCCGGCCTGTGCCTTCGTAACCATGCTCGGTGCTGGCAAACACCAAGCGGCTATAGTGATTAACCAGCTGTTGTAATTGCGGGGCCGGCAGGGCTGCAGCTTCATCCACCAGCACCAGATCAGCGACTGGCAGCTCAGCCAATAACTGGTCAATCGCGATAAATTGCAGGACATTTTGCTGCGCTTGCTGGACCTGGTTGGCGAAGTGCGCAAGAGCAACACTGGCCTGAAGCTGGGAGGGGGCCGTGATCAGGATACGCTGTTTTCCCTGCTTAGCCAGCTCTGCTGCGGCCAGCCCCAGTGCAGCCGACTTACCACAGCCGCGATCGGCGGTTAATACCAGCGGGCGACGGCGATGACCTGTTACTACCTTTACAATAGCCGCCACGGCTGTCTGCTGCCCGGCAGTTTTAAAAGGCGGCTGACACTCAGCCGCCACGGCTAGCGGGGGAAAAGTGGGTTGTTGCAGGATCTGAATATCGCCATCCGCTGTAAGTTGGGCGTGCAACAGATTGGCTTGTTGCAAAGTATTGCGCCAAAAAGCAGTAAAGCCTTGCGCGCCGGCCTGCGGCGTCAGTGGGTAGGATAATAACGGCTGATGGTCCGGATTGGGCTGTGCCAGCCAACTGTCGGTAGGCGGTGTCAGCAGCAGCCACAAGCCACCCGCTTTTAGGGCGCCACTGGCAGCGGCGATCTGATCGCCGTTAAAGCCGCTACAGGCGTTAATCACCAGCCAGTCACATTCGGTGCCCAGCAACTGATGCGCTTTCGCCTGCTTAAGCGCTGTGCACTGCTCCGGAGCCTCACTCCCCAGCCACCAACAACGCTCTGGCGCAAACTGCGCCAGCAGTTGTTTGGCAAGGTGCAATAAGGCGGCAGGCTCACCTTGCAGCCATACTGGCAGCCGTACCCGCTGTGCAGCGGCCTGCTGTAACAACTGGCCGAGCTGCTGCAGTCGCATTTAGATCGCTTCCAGCCGGGCATATGCGGTCATCAGCCATTTGCTGCCCAACTGATCAAAGTTGACCTGAATGCGCGATTGCGGGCCGCTGCCTTCGTAATTCAGGACAGTGCCTTCGCCAAATTTTTCATGCAGCACCCGTTGCCCGAGCTTAAAGCCGGTGTTTTCAAAGGCGCTGTGGCTGGCGGCACCGCTAAAGCGGTTATTAACCAGCGGCCGGCTAACCTGCGTGGTTAAACGGATTTCTTCGACACACTCGGCCGGCAACTCGCGTAAGAAGCGCGACGGTTTCGGATATTGTTCCTGGCCGTATAAACGGCGGCTTTGGGCATGGCATAAATACAACTTTTGCATAGCGCGGGTCATGCCGACATAACAAAGGCGTCGCTCTTCCTCCAGCCTAATCGGGTCATCGCCACTTTGCTGGCTGGGGAACAGACCTTCCTCGAGGCCACACACAAATACTAACGGGAATTCCAGACCTTTGGCGGTGTGCAACGTCATCAGCTGCACCGCATCGGAATGCTCTTCCGCCTGATATTCACCCGCTTCCAGCGCCGCCTGAGATAAAAACGCCGACAGCGGGCTCATTTCTTCCAGCAGTGGGCTGTCGAAGTTCTGGCAGGCGGTGATCAGCTCGTTTAAGTTTTCTATACGGGTTTGGGCTTTCTCACCTTTTTCCGCCTGATACATGGCATAGAGCCCGGATTGTTTGATCACATGTTCAGCCTGCTCGTGCAGTGGCAGCTCGGTCAGCTCAGCATCCAACTGGCCAATTAACTGCATAAATTGCGCGATGGCATTCGCCGCACGGCCACTAAGCTGCTTTTCCTGCAACAGTTGCTCTAATGCCTGCCATAGCGTCTGCCCCTGCGCGCGCGCTTGCTGCCGTACTTTATCCAGGGTGGTATCACCGATACCGCGGGCCGGTGTATTGATAATCCGCTCCAGCGCCGCGTCATCCTGACGGTTGTTAATCAGCCGCAGATAAGACAGCGCATCTTTAATTTCCTGCCGTTCATAGAAGCGCAGGCCGCCATAGATACGATAGTGTAAACCATCCTGAATTAACGCCTCTTCCAACACCCGTGACTGGGCGTTATTGCGATACAGAATGGCAGTATCGGTGAGCGGATTACCCTTGTTATGCCAGTCGCGGATACGGCTGACGATAAAGCGGGCTTCATCCAGCTCGTTAAAGGCGGTATACAGCGAAATACTTTCGCCTTCGCTACCGTCGGTCCACAGATCTTTGCCAAGCCGGCTTTGGTTATTGCTGATCACCGCATTGGCAGCTTTCAAAATTGTTGCAGTGGAGCGGTAGTTTTGCTCCAGGCGGATGGTATCCGCCCCGTCAAAATCTTTTAAAAACTGCTGGATATTTTCAACGCGGGCGCCGCGCCAACCGTAGATCGACTGATCATCGTCACCGACAATCATTACCTTAGCACTGCTGCCGGCCAGCAATCGCAGCCACTGGTATTGAATGGCGTTGGTATCCTGAAACTCATCGACCAGAATATGGCGGAAACGCTGCTGATAGTGGCCGCGCACCTCGGCATTCTGCTTTAACAGCTCAAAGCTGCGCAGCAAGATTTCGGCAAAATCGACCAGACCGGCGCGATCACACATTTCCTGATACGCGGCATAGATCTTAATCATTTGCGCCAGGCTGTAATCACCACCGGCGTCCAGCATACCCGGGCGTTGGCCTTCATCTTTACGGGCATTGATAAACCACTGCAGCTGTTTGGCTGGCCAGTGCTTTTCATCCAGATTCAGCGCTTTTAATACCCGCTTCACCAGCCGTAACTGGTCGTCAGAATCGATGATCTGAAAGCCTTGCGGTAAACCGGCTTCCTGATAATGGGCGCGCAGCATACGGTGTGACAGGCCATGAAAGGTACCCATCCACAGATTATTCAGGCTGACGCCAATGGTGCTTTCAATCCGGGCGCGCATTTCCTGCGCCGCTTTATTGGTAAAGGTTACGGCCAGCAAACTGTAGGGCGCAACCCGCTCTACCTGCATTAACCAGGCTAAGCGATGCACCAGCACCCGGGTTTTACCACTACCGGCCCCGGCCAGTACCAGCATATGTTGCGGGGGGGCCGCTACCGCATCGCGTTGTTTATCATTTAGCCCGTCCAGCAGGTAAGAAACATCCATTAGTTGGCCTCGTTTACTTAGTATCGGGGCATTATAACAGCCAGCAGCGGGGCGCCAAGTCAGAGGGGTGATTTAGTGGATAAATAACCAGTTACTATCTTCCTGAGATGTTTTAGAAAGCCTTTATCCAAATAGGGTAATAGGTGTACAGATCGTGCGCCTTGTGAGGGGGGTATTTATATGATAGGTTCAAGTTGTTAGTTTTTTGGCAAATAAAGAATACAAACACCTTGTTGCGTTGGCCAACTAAAATGGTATGAATGGAAATTTAAAGGAGTAAATTAATGCAAGGTTTAAATGGATGGCAGAGAATCTACTTTGTCATCGTTGTTACCTGGCTAAGTTATTTGGCTTATATTGCATATTCCCAGTTTACTGTTGCCGAAAGCAGCATTGCTGAACTACAAGCAACAGTAGAGCGTTATCAAAAGGCGCAGCAAGATACGATAGTCTCTGATGATGGAGGGGTATTTGAACAAATTCTTGTTGGTTCACCTTTAAGCCCGGAACAATGGTTGGCTCACTACCAAGCGCAACTTACTCAAGTTACCGAGGCTAAGCGACAAAATCTGATTTTTATCTTGGTATTAGCGACATTACCACCGCTATTAATCTATCTGATACTCAGCTGGATTGTGGCCGGTTTTCGTCAACATAAACCACGTGCTAGTTAGCATCCAGAAGGGCGGCAAGCTGTGCCAGCGCTGTCAGGCGCAGATGCGGCAGGATAGTGACCGGCTGCTGTAGGTGATCCAACCAGGCGGCCTGGCAACCGGCATTTAGCGCGCCCATCACATCGGCACGGTGGCTGTCGCCGATATGCAGAATATGCTGTGGCGCGGTTTGTAACCGGTTGGCGGCGGTAAGAAATAAATCGGCGTAGGGTTTCATTCGGCCATCCGGGCCGGCTTGCAGACTAAACTCAAATAACTCGCCTAAGCCCATTTTCTGAATACAGGCATTGCCATTGGTGATCGCAACCAGTTGATAACGGCTGGCCAGCGCCGTTAGCAGCGCTTTGACTTCCGGCTTGATCTTGATATTGGTGCGTTCCTGCCAGAATGCGGTATAAGCCAGTTCGGCAATCTCGCCTGCCTCACACTGGCTTAAGCCTAAACTGACTAAGCCGGCTTCAATACCCAGTAGACGCCAACGGCCTAAATCATGGCGGATCTCCGGTGTGGCCTTAGCCAGTAAACGGCGCTGCTGCCACCAAAAATCACTGTCGTAACCGCGGGTGATCGGGGCATGCTGTGCCAGACTGTGCAGCATGGCAGCTTCGGCGGCGGCAATTACTGGTTTATTGTCGTACAGGGTATCGTCTAAATCGAAAGACAATACCGAAATAGGTTGTAAGGCTTTAAATAATTGCATTATTTCTTCCTGGCCCTTGGATGGGCGCTATCATAAACCTTGGCCAGATGCTGAAAATCCAGGTGGGTATACACCTGGGTGGTGCTGAGATTGGCATGGCCCAATAGCTCTTGTACGCCGCGCAGGTCGCCACTGGATTGCAATAAGTGGCTGGCAAAAGAGTGACGTAGCATATGCGGATGTAACTGTTGCCCCAAGCCTTGTTGTTTAGCCCAGTGTAAAACCCGTTCTCTGACCTGGCGCGGTGAAATACGCTGCCGCTCGATACTTAAGAACAGTGCCTGTTGATCGGCGGCTGGCGTATCTGCATCTAACAGCGCCGGGCGCTGCACCAGCCATTCGCGCAGCGCCGAGCGCGCCATCCGGCCAACCGGTAACTGGCGTTGCTTATTGCCCTTACCGGTAACCCGCACTAAGGCTTCGCTCAGTTGTAAATCCGGCAAATTCAGTGCAACCAGCTCGGTCAGCCGCAAGCCGGAAGAATAAAACAGCTCCAGCATCGCTTTATCGCGGCAGGCCAGAATATCGTCGTGGCTGTCAAAGCTCAGCAACTGGCTGATTTGTTCAATTTCCAGCTGTTTGGGCAGGGTTTTGTCCGGTTTTGGCAGCTTGAGATAATCGGCCGGGTTCTGGCTTAACCACTGCTGGCTGATACCGTAGCGGTAAAAACTGCGCAGTGCTGAGGCCGCCAGACTCAGTGAGCGGGCACTGAGGCCGCTTTTGCGGAAGCGTAAAAACTGTCGTTGCAATTGTTGTTCACTGAGCACAAACCAGCTGGCTGCTTCAGCATGCAGCGCAAGGCCCAGTTTTGTCAGTTGCTGCTGATAGCTGCTCAGCGTTTGCGGGCTATAGCCACGTTCGTGCTTCAGGTAGTTGAGAAACTGCTGCACCGGTTCAGCCCAGTGCAGCGGTAGCTCAGGCGTTGACATAAGCAGGCAGCACCAGTGCCAGTAAGGTCACCAGGTGGCGCAGGAATAAGACATCCATCTCGGGCTGGAAATGATCATCCAGCTCGCTGCCAAAGGCCAGGATCGCCAGTGGCGTGTCTTGCTGGTCAATCCGCAGCAAGGCCACTGAATGCACCTTGGCCGGGAAGATATCATGCTGTTCTTCTTTATTCAGCCGGCCCAGATATACCGGCTGTTGTTGCAGACGACGGCTTAGCAGCAGCTGATAAGGGCTCAGATCCGCACCTGGCTGTTCCAGCCCGAGCAAACGGCAATATTTCACCTGCGGCATAGCATCGGCAAAGGCCTGTAATGCCTGTTGCACATCAGTGAGGCTCTTGGCCTGATGCACCGCGATATGCAAGGCATTTAACGCCAGAAAAATATGTTCGTTCTGGCGGGCTACCGACATTAAACGGGTAATATCTTCCTGTAACAGGTGGATTTTTTCGCGTTGCAGCTCCAGCTGGCGCTCGACCAGCGATACGGTGCCGCGTTGCTGATGCGGCAGGCGCAACAATGGCAGCAGCTCCGGATAATGCTGGAAGAAGTCCGGGTGTTGTTGCAGATAATCAGCCACTACCGAAGCAGCAACCAGTTCCTGGCTTTTTATCAGGGTGTCGGTCATAACGTCAATTGTCCATCAAAAACATGTTCAGCCGGGCCGGTCATTTTTACCGGTTGGCCAGGTCCATTCCAGCGGATCTGCAGGCTACCGCCCGGTAAATCCACCCGTACTTGTTGCGCGAGTTTCTTTTGTAACTGGCCAACCACCACTGCCGCGCAGGCACCGGTGCCACAGGCCAGCGTTTCGCCGGCTCCGCGCTCCCATACCCGCAGTTTAATATGCTGCGGATTGAGCACCTGCATAAAGCCGATATTGGCTTTTTCCGGAAACCGCTCGTGCAACTCCAGCTCCGGTCCCAGGGTACGCACAGGCGCCGTATCGAGATCCGGCACGTCCAGCACCGCATGCGGATTACCCATCGACACCACACCGCAGAATACGGTTTGCTGTTCGCTCAGTAAAATATAGGTCGCTTCCTGCTTTTGTGCTTTAAAAGGCACCCGCGCCGGTTCCAGTTGTGGTACGCCCATATTGACGGTCACCTGACCATCCTGCTCGACATAAAGCGTGATCTTGCCAGACTTGGTGCTGACATTGATCTTGGTTTTATTGGTCAGGCCACGGTAGCGCACAAATTTCGCAAAGCAACGGGCACCATTGCCGCATTGCTCAACCTCGGAGCCGTCGGCATTAAAAATGCGGTAGTGAAAGTCCAGATCCGGATCATAAGGCGGTTCGACCATTAACAGCTGATCAAAACCAATGCCGAAATTGCGATCGGCCAGCTGCTTGATCTGCTCCTTGGTCAGGAAAATGTTCTGGCTGACGGCATCTACCATCATAAAATCATTGCCCAGACCGTGCATCTTGCTGAAGTTAAGTAACATAGCGCCCTTAAGATTAACTGCTGATCACCTGCTCACCACGCCACAGATCCTGCCATTGTTCACGCTGGCGGATCAGATGACAGTGCTGGCCGTCTACCATCACTTCAGCGGCGCGCGGCCGGCTGTTGTAGTTAGAACTCATGGTAAAACCATAGGCGCCAGCAGAGCGAACTGCCAGTAAATCACCTTCGGCAATCGCCAATTCCCGATCTTTACCGAGGAAGTCGCCGGTTTCGCACACCGGGCCCACCACATCATAGTTTTGTCGTGGCAAGCTGTTATTCAGTACCACCGGCACGATATTCATCCAGGCGCTGTACAAAGCCGGCCGGATTAAATCATTCATCGCTGCATCAACAATGGCAAAGTGCTTTTCCTGACCAGGCTTTAAAAACTCGACTTTAGTCAGCAGGATACCGGCATTGGCCATAATGGCCCGGCCCGGCTCCATAATCAGCTCCAGCTGTGGATAGGCTTTTAAACGTTCCACCACCTTGCTGATATAGTCGGCCGGCGACGGTGGCACCTCCTGATCATAGGTCACGCCCAGGCCGCCACCGATATCGATATGCTTCAGCTCAATACCATCCGCTTTCAGGGCTTCAATCAGGGCCAGCAGTTTTTCCAGCGCATCAAGGAAGGGTTGGGTTTCGGTCAGTTGTGAACCGATGTGGCAGTCGACACCGACCAGTTCGATATGGCTCAATTCACGTGCCGCGCGGTAAATATCCGCTGCCAGCAGGATATCAATGCCAAATTTATTGGCTTTTAGCCCGGTAGAGATATAAGGATGGGTTTTGGCATCGATATCCGGGTTAACCCGCAGTGACACAGGTGCTTTTTTGCCCAGCGCTTTGGCAACGTCCTGTAAGCGGTGCAGCTCGCTGACCGATTCGACGTTAAAACACTTAATTCCCAATTGCAGCGCAAAATGCATTTCTTCGGCAGTTTTACCGACACCAGAGAACACCACCTTCGCCGGATCGCCACCGGCGGCAATCACCCGGCGCAGTTCACCGCCGGATACCAAATCAAAGCCACTGCCCAGGCGGGCCAGCAGGTTCAATACCGCCAGGTTGCTGTTGGCTTTCACCGCATAACAGACCAGACTGTGCGGATGCGCCGCCGCGGCATCGGCAAAGGCACGGTAATGGCGCTCTATGGTGGCGCGGGAATAAACATAGGTCGGTGTACCATATTGGCTGGCGATATCGGCCAGGGCCACCTGTTCGGCAAATAAGCTATTGCCCTGATAACTAAAGTAATCCAATCTGCTTACCCCTGTGATTCAGTGTCTTCGGTAATCTTTTGCGGTGGCGGCGCTGCCACTTCCGGCTCGGCCTGTGGTAAGGTAAGCGGACCTTTCTGACCACAAGCACTAAGCAATACTGTGGCCAGCAACGCGCCGGTTAACAGGCGCAGTAAGCGCGAAATTCGCTGAGCGTGCATGGTTTTTATTTCATTAATTAATCGACGCTCTATAATCGCATCCTTAGCAGTAAAAGCAAACAGGTGAAGCAGATGAATGACCTAGAATATGAGGAATTAACGGATCAGTTACTACTGGCCGTCGAAGAGAGCATAGAGCGGCAGGAGCTTGATCTGGATTACGAGTCGAACGGTGGCTTGTTAGCGATCACCTTTGCCGACCGCAGTAAAATCATTATCAACAAGCAGCCACCACTGCAGCAGGTTTGGGTTGCGACCAAGTTTAACGGCCACCATTTTGAACTGCGTAATGGCCAGTGGATTGATAACCGCAGCGGTAGCGAATTCTGGCAACTGATTAATGATGCGGCCAGTAAGCAAGCCGGTTATCCGATTGCGTTGGGTACAGCATAATGGCGTTACTTCCTTTTGTTGATGTGAAACCACAGGGCGAAACGAAAGCCGTAGTCGTCTGGTTGCATGGCCTGGGGGATTCCGGCCATGGTTTTGCGCCCATAGTGCCGGAGCTACGGTTACCGGCAGCGGCCGGTATCCGCTTTATTTTCCCACATGCGCCGGAAATGCCGGTTACCGTCAATGGCGGCATGCGGATGCGCGCCTGGTACGATATTAAAACCATGGACTTAACCAATCGCGCCGACGAAGAAGGGGTGCGGCAATCGGCTGCAGCCGTGACCGCCTTACTGGACAAGCTGATTGCCGATGGCATCCCGAGTGAGCGCATTGTACTGGCTGGTTTTAGCCAGGGTGGCGTCATTACGCTACATTTATTACCGCGCTTACCCTATAAGCTGGCCGGTTTTATTGCCTTATCCACCTATATGGCCTGCCCGGACAAGCTGAGTGCTGAAATGTTGAGCCATAACAAAGCGACTCCGGTATTTATCGGGCATGGTACTCAGGACCCGGTGGTACCGCTGGCCGCGGGTCAGCAAGCGTATCAAACCTTTAAAGCGGCTGGCTTTAAAGTCAGTTGGCAGGATTACCGGATGCCGCACAGTGTTTGCGCGCAGGAAATTGATGAAATCAGCCGCTTTTTACAAAGCCGGCTGCTGCAACATGCTGAGGAGCTCTGATGCAGAGGATCCGTATTGCAACCCGGAAAAGCGCGCTGGCGCTGTGGCAGGCTGAGTTTGTAAAAGCCGAATTATTAAAGCACCACCCGGAGTTAACAGTAGAGCTGGTGCCGATGTCGACCCAGGGCGATAAGATTCTCGATACGCCACTGGCCAAAATTGGCGGTAAAGGCTTGTTTGTGAAAGAGCTGGAAACCGCGATGCTGGAAGACCGTGCCGATATCGCGGTGCACAGTATGAAAGACGTACCGGTGGAGTTCCCGGATGGGTTGATGCTCAGCACCATTTGCGAGCGTGAAGATCCGCGCGATGCCTTTGTCTCCAATCAATTCCGCTCTATTGCCGAGTTACCGCGAGGTGCGGTCGTCGGTACTTCCAGTCTGCGCCGGCAATGTCAGTTAAAAGCGCAACGCCCCGATTTACAGGTACGGGACTTGCGCGGCAATGTGAATACCCGTCTGGCCAAGCTGGATAACGGTGAGTTCGCGGCCATTATTCTGGCGGCGGCCGGCTTGCTGCGGCTGGGTTTTGCTGAGCGCATCGCGGGCTATCTGCCGGTAGATCAGAGTTTTAC
>NZ_JACEHJ010000002.1:2720000-2744653 GCF_025377695.1 Alishewanella sp. BS5-314 | reverse complement strand
TAGCCCTTAAGCTAGATTGGTGTTAGTGGAATCATCTGGAAAGCTGAGCGATACAGGGTGATAGCCCCGTACACGACAACACCTTTATAGTGAAAACGAGTAGGACGGGACACGTGGTTATCCTGTTTGAAGATGGGGGGACCATCCTCCAAGGCTAAATACTCCTGACTGACCGATAGTGAACCAGTACCGTGAGGGAAAGGCGAAAAGAACCTCTGTAAGAGGAGTGAAATAGAACCTGAAACCGTGTACGTACAAGCAGTGGGAGCCCACTTTGTTGGGTGACTGCGTACCTTTTGTATAATGGGTCAGCGACTTACATTCTGTAGCGAGGTTAACCGAATAGGGGAGCCGTAGGGAAACCGAGTCTTAACTGGGCGAAATAGTTTGCAGGGTGTAGACCCGAAACCGGGCGATCTAGCCATGAGCAGGTTGAAGATTGGGTAACACTAATTGGAGGACCGAACCCACTACTGTTGAAAAAGTAGGGGATGACTTGTGGCTTGGGAGTGAAAGGCTAATCAAGCTCGGAGATATCTGGTTCTCCTCGAAAGCTATTTAGGTAGCGCCTCGAGCGAATACCACCGGGGGTAGAGCACTGTTTGGGCTAGGGGGTCATCCCGACTTACCAACCCCATGCAAACTCCGAATACCGGTGAGTACTACTCGGGAGACACACGGCGGGTGCTAACGTCCGTCGTGAAAAGGGAAACAACCCAGACCGCCAGCTAAGGTCCCAAAGTGATGATTAAGTGGAAAACGATGTGGGAAGGCATAGACAGCTAGGAGGTTGGCTTAGAAGCAGCCACCCTTTAAAGAAAGCGTAATAGCTCACTAGTCGAGTCGGCCTGCGCGGAAGATGTAACGGGGCTAAAATCATCCACCGAAGCTGCGGATTCACACTATGTGTGAGTGGTAGAGGAGCGTTCTGTAAGCCTGCGAAGGTGTGCCGGGAGGCATGCTGGAGGTATCAGAAGTGCGAATGCTGACATGAGTAACGATAAGGGGAGTGAAAAACTTCCCCGCCGAAAGACCAAGGGTTCCTATCCCATGCTAATCAGGGTAGGGTGAGTCGGCCCCTAAGGCGAGGCTGAAAGGCGTAGTCGATGGGAAACGGGTTAATATTCCCGTACCGGCCAATACTGCGATGGGGGGACGGAGAAAGCTAGGCAAGCGCGGCGTTGGTAGTCCGCGTGAAAGTGCGTAGGTTGGAGAGGTAGGTAAATCCGCTTCTCTAAGACTGAGACACGAGACGAGTCACTACGGTGACGAAGTTGCTGACGCTCTGCTTCCAGGAAAAGCCTCTAAGCTTCAGGTATTGGTGACCGTACCCTAAACCGACACAGGTGGTCAGGTAGAGCATACCAAGGCGCTTGAGAGAACTCGGCTGAAGGAACTAGGCAAAATAGTACCGTAACTTCGGGAGAAGGTACGCTCTTGTGTGTGAAGGCCTTGCGCTGTAAGCATATGAGAGTCGCAGTGACCAGCTGGCTGCAACTGTTTATTAAAAACACAGCACTCTGCAAACACGTAAGTGGACGTATAGGGTGTGACACCTGCCCGGTGCCGGAAGGTTAATTGATGGGGTTAGCGCAAGCGAAGCTCTTGATCGAAGCCCCGGTAAACGGCGGCCGTAACTATAACGGTCCTAAGGTAGCGAAATTCCTTGTCGGGTAAGTTCCGACCTGCACGAATGGTGTAATGATGGCCAGGCTGTCTCCAGCCGAGACTCAGTGAAATTGAAATTGCGGTGAAGATGCCGTATACCCGCGGCTAGACGGAAAGACCCCGTGAACCTTTACTATAGCTTGGCACTGAACATTGACCCTACATGTGTAGGATAGGTGGGAGGCTTTGAAGCTGGGACGCTAGTCCTGGTGGAGCCGTCCTTGAAATACCACCCTTGTATGTTTGATGTTCTAACGTAGGTCCCTGAATCGGGATTGCGGACAGTGTCTGGTGGGTAGTTTGACTGGGGCGGTCTCCTCCTAAAGCGTAACGGAGGAGCACGAAGGTTGGCTAAGTACGGTCGGACATCGTACGGTTAGTGTAATGGTAGAAGCCAGCTTAACTGCGAGACAGACACGTCGAGCAGGTACGAAAGTAGGTCATAGTGATCCGGTGGTTCTGTATGGAAGGGCCATCGCTCAACGGATAAAAGGTACTCCGGGGATAACAGGCTGATACCGCCCAAGAGTTCATATCGACGGCGGTGTTTGGCACCTCGATGTCGGCTCATCACATCCTGGGGCTGAAGTCGGTCCCAAGGGTATGGCTGTTCGCCATTTAAAGTGGTACGCGAGCTGGGTTTAGAACGTCGTGAGACAGTTCGGTCCCTATCTGCCGTGGGCGTTGGATAATTGAGTGGAGTTGCTCCTAGTACGAGAGGACCGGAGTGAACGAACCGCTGGTGTTCGGGTTGTCATGCCAATGGCACTGCCCGGTAGCTATGTTCGGAACGGATAACCGCTGAAAGCATCTAAGCGGGAAGCCGGCCACAAGATGAGTTATCCCTTACCCCTAGAGGGTACTAAAGGGTCGTTGGAGACCACAACGTTGATAGGTGAGGTGTGGAAGCGCTGCGAGGCGTTGAGCTAACTCATACTAATTGCCCGAGAGGCTTAACCATACAACGCCCAAGATGTTTTAAAGAAAGAATACAGTGTGCGAACTAGAAGCTTGCTAAGTAATGGCAACGGTTTTTATCAAATCCTATCCTGGATTTGACCCGCAAGCGGGCCGCACTAAAGTGCGTTAAAAACTGTTCCCGACAGTTTTTTGCCTGGTGGCAATAGCGCTGTGGAACCACCTGATTCCATTCCGAACTCAGAAGTGAAACGCAGCTGCGACGATGGTAGTGTGGCATTCGCCATGCGAGAGTAGTACACCGCCAGGCACCTCATAAAGCCAAAGAGCCCACTCAGTCGAGTGGGCTTTTTGCTTTATCCGCTACGCGGGTGTACTACACTCGCATGGCAGCCACAGCGCTGCGCTGGTGGCATTGTGCAGGCCTTCCTTGGCCTGCATCGCTTCACGACCTGCCTGCGGCAGTCCAACTTCGTTCCTGACGAAGTTGTCGCCATGCTTTATCGCACTTCGACCAAACTGCCTCTGCACAAAGCGCCAAGCTAAACGAGTACACCACACTCAGACTCCGGTACGCCCGCCGTACCGGAGTCATTCTGCGATAGTGATAGACAAGATTAAGCCAAACCCCACCAAAGACTTATCACAGCGAGCGATATCCGTGCCATCAATGACACGCCGCACTACGACTACGCACGCCCTGCACGAAGCGCCAAACTAAACGAGTACACCACACCCAGACTCCGGTACGCCCGCCGTACCGGAGTCATCCTGCGATAGTGATAAAAAAGACTAACCAAGGAATACAAGAAGTTACTAACAGAGAGCTAGCTGTCGCCGACTTTGCATAAACGACAAAGATCCGCAGCAGTAACTATTTGCGGATCAAATTGCCATTAAGATCAAAAGTCCATTCGGCAGGGCCAAGCTCTGCAAGCAATGCCGATACCTCTGTTAATGGCCTGGCGGCGATAAATTGCTTTTGGGTATCGAGAAAGATCAGCCATTCACTGGCTTGTTTGGCGATATCCTGTTCATTAAATTGGCTATGCATACCCATATAGACTGGCATGACGCTACGCCAGCCCTGTTCCAGCCGGAAGATGTAACGACTCTGATAGTCGGGATGCAGAAAATTGGCCTGCTCGATCGCATTTAGTTGGCTGCGGTCGAATACCCGGGCGATGGCAACACTGCTGGAGCGTTGCAAATAACCGCGTAATAGCAGCAACTGCTGTGCGCTTGCAGCTTCGTTCTGGTTAGCAGTTAAACTGCTTGCCAGTGGTTCGGCAATCTCCAATGCAAACAGTTGTAACTCGTACTGATCCAGATTCTCACGATAGCGGTTAAATTCATCACAGCTACCAGCTTGCAGAGGGTCACGCGGTTGTAGGCGTTGCCAGTCACCGGCTTGTCGGCTGGCGAACAGGAAATTCTGATATGGCAGCTGCAGTTTGGCCTCGATCGCCGAGCGTAACAGCTGCAAATCCGGTAAACCGGCCTGACGGTAGTCGCGTTGTGATTGGCATGCTTCATATTGCACGCTTAGCACGCTATGAGCTTGCTGCGCTGCCAAGGCGGCCTGGAGCAGGCTGCGCTCGGACTGGCTAAGGTGTTCCAGGCTCGGCTGACTGGTGGCAAGTAACAACGATAACAGACTAAGCATAAGGTCTCCGCAAATTTTCCTGACTGTACCAGCTTTCGGCAGCCAGCCCCACTATTTCTGCGCTGTTTAATGATGTTTGGCGACGCTTTGCTGCATCAGTTTAATAATGGCGGCTTTACCGGCGAGTTGAAACCGCTTGGCAAGCAGTGACCAGGGCTGTCTTTGCCAGCAACGGGCGATAAAGACGGCAGTTGCCAGCGGATCTAACTGTAACCGGTGCTGGTTAAACCAATAGACCAGCAAGGTTGCCACCAGTTCATAAGGTCGTTGCCCGTTGGCAAACAAGCTAAGTTGCTGTCGCTCAAAAGGGCTAAGGATACGCAGTGGCGGTTTAACCAGCTGCAGCATTAATGCAGGTTGCAGATCCGACGGGTATTCGCTGAGCTCCAGATACAGTTGCTGCGAGAAATGTTCAGCCAGACGGCTGACCGTAGCAGTGTCACCCTGTAAGGCTTTACATACCAGTACCGAAGGTTCGGCGCTGGCTTTATCCAGTTGTTGACCGAGGCGGATTGGCAAAAAAGCATTGCGCTGCCAAAAACCTAATAAGCTCGGCGTGGCGCCAAAGCTACTACCAAGATAATGATAACCACGGCGGCTAAGTTCATCACTGACCAATTGCAGTAGCTGGCTACCCAGCCCAAGCTGTTGTAAGCCGGGCACTATGGCGATGCGCATAATGCGCGCTAGTTTTAGGCACGCCAATCCGGGCTCGGCAAGATGAAAGGCCAGACTTTGCGCCAGCAGATGCCCCTGTACCCGCCGCTTGCCCTGATAGATCTGCTCTGCCAGTTCGGCGCTAAACTCGCCTTCGCTGCTAAGCAACATACAGCCAAGTAATTGGCCGTTTTGCTCCAGCGTATACACCGCGAGAGCAGCGTTTTCTAATAACGCCAGTAAATCTTTAACCTGGGTTTGATAGTGGGCAAAGCTGAGCAAAGCAAAGACCTGCTGCAGCTTTTCCGGCTCGACCAGCCAGTCGTGATGTTGATAATGCTTTAACAGCACAGCTTGAGTACTGTCGTATGCAGGCTCGGGCAAGTCCAGTTTTAACAGAAAGCTGTGCCGGATTAACTGCTCCAGCGGATCCTGCGCTTGATAACGGATTGGCTCGGTTAAGCGTAGCTGCCGCCAGTCAGGACATTGTTGCGCTAAATAAGGCTGAAACCTTAACTGAAAACCCCGGCCTGTGCCTTCGTAACCATGCTCGGTGCTGGCAAACACCAAGCGGCTATAGTGATTAACCAGCTGTTGTAATTGCGGGGCCGGCAGGGCTGCAGCTTCATCCACCAGCACCAGATCAGCGACTGGCAGCTCAGCCAATAACTGGTCAATCGCGATAAATTGCAGGACATTTTGCTGCGCTTGCTGGACCTGGTTGGCGAAGTGCGCAAGAGCAACACTGGCCTGAAGCTGGGAGGGGGCCGTGATCAGGATACGCTGTTTTCCCTGCTTAGCCAGCTCTGCTGCGGCCAGCCCCAGTGCAGCCGACTTACCACAGCCGCGATCGGCGGTTAATACCAGCGGGCGACGGCGATGACCTGTTACTACCTTTACAATAGCCGCCACGGCTGTCTGCTGCCCGGCAGTTTTAAAAGGCGGCTGACACTCAGCCGCCACGGCTAGCGGGGGAAAAGTGGGTTGTTGCAGGATCTGAATATCGCCATCCGCTGTAAGTTGGGCGTGCAACAGATTGGCTTGTTGCAAAGTATTGCGCCAAAAAGCAGTAAAGCCTTGCGCGCCGGCCTGCGGCGTCAGTGGGTAGGATAATAACGGCTGATGGTCCGGATTGGGCTGTGCCAGCCAACTGTCGGTAGGCGGTGTCAGCAGCAGCCACAAGCCACCCGCTTTTAGGGCGCCACTGGCAGCGGCGATCTGATCGCCGTTAAAGCCGCTACAGGCGTTAATCACCAGCCAGTCACATTCGGTGCCCAGCAACTGATGCGCTTTCGCCTGCTTAAGCGCTGTGCACTGCTCCGGAGCCTCACTCCCCAGCCACCAACAACGCTCTGGCGCAAACTGCGCCAGCAGTTGTTTGGCAAGGTGCAATAAGGCGGCAGGCTCACCTTGCAGCCATACTGGCAGCCGTACCCGCTGTGCAGCGGCCTGCTGTAACAACTGGCCGAGCTGCTGCAGTCGCATTTAGATCGCTTCCAGCCGGGCATATGCGGTCATCAGCCATTTGCTGCCCAACTGATCAAAGTTGACCTGAATGCGCGATTGCGGGCCGCTGCCTTCGTAATTCAGGACAGTGCCTTCGCCAAATTTTTCATGCAGCACCCGTTGCCCGAGCTTAAAGCCGGTGTTTTCAAAGGCGCTGTGGCTGGCGGCACCGCTAAAGCGGTTATTAACCAGCGGCCGGCTAACCTGCGTGGTTAAACGGATTTCTTCGACACACTCGGCCGGCAACTCGCGTAAGAAGCGCGACGGTTTCGGATATTGTTCCTGGCCGTATAAACGGCGGCTTTGGGCATGGCATAAATACAACTTTTGCATAGCGCGGGTCATGCCGACATAACAAAGGCGTCGCTCTTCCTCCAGCCTAATCGGGTCATCGCCACTTTGCTGGCTGGGGAACAGACCTTCCTCGAGGCCACACACAAATACTAACGGGAATTCCAGACCTTTGGCGGTGTGCAACGTCATCAGCTGCACCGCATCGGAATGCTCTTCCGCCTGATATTCACCCGCTTCCAGCGCCGCCTGAGATAAAAACGCCGACAGCGGGCTCATTTCTTCCAGCAGTGGGCTGTCGAAGTTCTGGCAGGCGGTGATCAGCTCGTTTAAGTTTTCTATACGGGTTTGGGCTTTCTCACCTTTTTCCGCCTGATACATGGCATAGAGCCCGGATTGTTTGATCACATGTTCAGCCTGCTCGTGCAGTGGCAGCTCGGTCAGCTCAGCATCCAACTGGCCAATTAACTGCATAAATTGCGCGATGGCATTCGCCGCACGGCCACTAAGCTGCTTTTCCTGCAACAGTTGCTCTAATGCCTGCCATAGCGTCTGCCCCTGCGCGCGCGCTTGCTGCCGTACTTTATCCAGGGTGGTATCACCGATACCGCGGGCCGGTGTATTGATAATCCGCTCCAGCGCCGCGTCATCCTGACGGTTGTTAATCAGCCGCAGATAAGACAGCGCATCTTTAATTTCCTGCCGTTCATAGAAGCGCAGGCCGCCATAGATACGATAGTGTAAACCATCCTGAATTAACGCCTCTTCCAACACCCGTGACTGGGCGTTATTGCGATACAGAATGGCAGTATCGGTGAGCGGATTACCCTTGTTATGCCAGTCGCGGATACGGCTGACGATAAAGCGGGCTTCATCCAGCTCGTTAAAGGCGGTATACAGCGAAATACTTTCGCCTTCGCTACCGTCGGTCCACAGATCTTTGCCAAGCCGGCTTTGGTTATTGCTGATCACCGCATTGGCAGCTTTCAAAATTGTTGCAGTGGAGCGGTAGTTTTGCTCCAGGCGGATGGTATCCGCCCCGTCAAAATCTTTTAAAAACTGCTGGATATTTTCAACGCGGGCGCCGCGCCAACCGTAGATCGACTGATCATCGTCACCGACAATCATTACCTTAGCACTGCTGCCGGCCAGCAATCGCAGCCACTGGTATTGAATGGCGTTGGTATCCTGAAACTCATCGACCAGAATATGGCGGAAACGCTGCTGATAGTGGCCGCGCACCTCGGCATTCTGCTTTAACAGCTCAAAGCTGCGCAGCAAGATTTCGGCAAAATCGACCAGACCGGCGCGATCACACATTTCCTGATACGCGGCATAGATCTTAATCATTTGCGCCAGGCTGTAATCACCACCGGCGTCCAGCATACCCGGGCGTTGGCCTTCATCTTTACGGGCATTGATAAACCACTGCAGCTGTTTGGCTGGCCAGTGCTTTTCATCCAGATTCAGCGCTTTTAATACCCGCTTCACCAGCCGTAACTGGTCGTCAGAATCGATGATCTGAAAGCCTTGCGGTAAACCGGCTTCCTGATAATGGGCGCGCAGCATACGGTGTGACAGGCCATGAAAGGTACCCATCCACAGATTATTCAGGCTGACGCCAATGGTGCTTTCAATCCGGGCGCGCATTTCCTGCGCCGCTTTATTGGTAAAGGTTACGGCCAGCAAACTGTAGGGCGCAACCCGCTCTACCTGCATTAACCAGGCTAAGCGATGCACCAGCACCCGGGTTTTACCACTACCGGCCCCGGCCAGTACCAGCATATGTTGCGGGGGGGCCGCTACCGCATCGCGTTGTTTATCATTTAGCCCGTCCAGCAGGTAAGAAACATCCATTAGTTGGCCTCGTTTACTTAGTATCGGGGCATTATAACAGCCAGCAGCGGGGCGCCAAGTCAGAGGGGTGATTTAGTGGATAAATAACCAGTTACTATCTTCCTGAGATGTTTTAGAAAGCCTTTATCCAAATAGGGTAATAGGTGTACAGATCGTGCGCCTTGTGAGGGGGTATTTATATGATAGGTTCAAGTTGTTAGTTTTTTGGCAAATAAAGAATACAAACACCTTGTTGCGTTGGCCAACTAAAATGGTATGAATGGAAATTTAAAGGAGTAAATTAATGCAAGGTTTAAATGGATGGCAGAGAATCTACTTTGTCATCGTTGTTACCTGGCTAAGTTATTTGGCTTATATTGCATATTCCCAGTTTACTGTTGCCGAAAGCAGCATTGCTGAACTACAAGCAACAGTAGAGCGTTATCAAAAGGCGCAGCAAGATACGATAGTCTCTGATGATGGAGGGGTATTTGAACAAATTCTTGTTGGTTCACCTTTAAGCCCGGAACAATGGTTGGCTCACTACCAAGCGCAACTTACTCAAGTTACCGAGGCTAAGCGACAAAATCTGATTTTTATCTTGGTATTAGCGACATTACCACCGCTATTAATCTATCTGATACTCAGCTGGATTGTGGCCGGTTTTCGTCAACATAAACCACGTGCTAGTTAGCATCCAGAAGGGCGGCAAGCTGTGCCAGCGCTGTCAGGCGCAGATGCGGCAGGATAGTGACCGGCTGCTGTAGGTGATCCAACCAGGCGGCCTGGCAACCGGCATTTAGCGCGCCCATCACATCGGCACGGTGGCTGTCGCCGATATGCAGAATATGCTGTGGCGCGGTTTGTAACCGGTTGGCGGCGGTAAGAAATAAATCGGCGTAGGGTTTCATTCGGCCATCCGGGCCGGCTTGCAGACTAAACTCAAATAACTCGCCTAAGCCCATTTTCTGAATACAGGCATTGCCATTGGTGATCGCAACCAGTTGATAACGGCTGGCCAGCGCCGTTAGCAGCGCTTTGACTTCCGGCTTGATCTTGATATTGGTGCGTTCCTGCCAGAATGCGGTATAAGCCAGTTCGGCAATCTCGCCTGCCTCACACTGGCTTAAGCCTAAACTGACTAAGCCGGCTTCAATACCCAGTAGACGCCAACGGCCTAAATCATGGCGGATCTCCGGTGTGGCCTTAGCCAGTAAACGGCGCTGCTGCCACCAAAAATCACTGTCGTAACCGCGGGTGATCGGGGCATGCTGTGCCAGACTGTGCAGCATGGCAGCTTCGGCGGCGGCAATTACTGGTTTATTGTCGTACAGGGTATCGTCTAAATCGAAAGACAATACCGAAATAGGTTGTAAGGCTTTAAATAATTGCATTATTTCTTCCTGGCCCTTGGATGGGCGCTATCATAAACCTTGGCCAGATGCTGAAAATCCAGGTGGGTATACACCTGGGTGGTGCTGAGATTGGCATGGCCCAATAGCTCTTGTACGCCGCGCAGGTCGCCACTGGATTGCAATAAGTGGCTGGCAAAAGAGTGACGTAGCATATGCGGATGTAACTGTTGCCCCAAGCCTTGTTGTTTAGCCCAGTGTAAAACCCGTTCTCTGACCTGGCGCGGTGAAATACGCTGCCGCTCGATACTTAAGAACAGTGCCTGTTGATCGGCGGCTGGCGTATCTGCATCTAACAGCGCCGGGCGCTGCACCAGCCATTCGCGCAGCGCCGAGCGCGCCATCCGGCCAACCGGTAACTGGCGTTGCTTATTGCCCTTACCGGTAACCCGCACTAAGGCTTCGCTCAGTTGTAAATCCGGCAAATTCAGTGCAACCAGCTCGGTCAGCCGCAAGCCGGAAGAATAAAACAGCTCCAGCATCGCTTTATCGCGGCAGGCCAGAATATCGTCGTGGCTGTCAAAGCTCAGCAACTGGCTGATTTGTTCAATTTCCAGCTGTTTGGGCAGGGTTTTGTCCGGTTTTGGCAGCTTGAGATAATCGGCCGGGTTCTGGCTTAACCACTGCTGGCTGATACCGTAGCGGTAAAAACTGCGCAGTGCTGAGGCCGCCAGACTCAGTGAGCGGGCACTGAGGCCGCTTTTGCGGAAGCGTAAAAACTGTCGTTGCAATTGTTGTTCACTGAGCACAAACCAGCTGGCTGCTTCAGCATGCAGCGCAAGGCCCAGTTTTGTCAGTTGCTGCTGATAGCTGCTCAGCGTTTGCGGGCTATAGCCACGTTCGTGCTTCAGGTAGTTGAGAAACTGCTGCACCGGTTCAGCCCAGTGCAGCGGTAGCTCAGGCGTTGACATAAGCAGGCAGCACCAGTGCCAGTAAGGTCACCAGGTGGCGCAGGAATAAGACATCCATCTCGGGCTGGAAATGATCATCCAGCTCGCTGCCAAAGGCCAGGATCGCCAGTGGCGTGTCTTGCTGGTCAATCCGCAGCAAGGCCACTGAATGCACCTTGGCCGGGAAGATATCATGCTGTTCTTCTTTATTCAGCCGGCCCAGATATACCGGCTGTTGTTGCAGACGACGGCTTAGCAGCAGCTGATAAGGGCTCAGATCCGCACCTGGCTGTTCCAGCCCGAGCAAACGGCAATATTTCACCTGCGGCATAGCATCGGCAAAGGCCTGTAATGCCTGTTGCACATCAGTGAGGCTCTTGGCCTGATGCACCGCGATATGCAAGGCATTTAACGCCAGAAAAATATGTTCGTTCTGGCGGGCTACCGACATTAAACGGGTAATATCTTCCTGTAACAGGTGGATTTTTTCGCGTTGCAGCTCCAGCTGGCGCTCGACCAGCGATACGGTGCCGCGTTGCTGATGCGGCAGGCGCAACAATGGCAGCAGCTCCGGATAATGCTGGAAGAAGTCCGGGTGTTGTTGCAGATAATCAGCCACTACCGAAGCAGCAACCAGTTCCTGGCTTTTTATCAGGGTGTCGGTCATAACGTCAATTGTCCATCAAAAACATGTTCAGCCGGGCCGGTCATTTTTACCGGTTGGCCAGGTCCATTCCAGCGGATCTGCAGGCTACCGCCCGGTAAATCCACCCGTACTTGTTGCGCGAGTTTCTTTTGTAACTGGCCAACCACCACTGCCGCGCAGGCACCGGTGCCACAGGCCAGCGTTTCGCCGGCTCCGCGCTCCCATACCCGCAGTTTAATATGCTGCGGATTGAGCACCTGCATAAAGCCGATATTGGCTTTTTCCGGAAACCGCTCGTGCAACTCCAGCTCCGGTCCCAGGGTACGCACAGGCGCCGTATCGAGATCCGGCACGTCCAGCACCGCATGCGGATTACCCATCGACACCACACCGCAGAATACGGTTTGCTGTTCGCTCAGTAAAATATAGGTCGCTTCCTGCTTTTGTGCTTTAAAAGGCACCCGCGCCGGTTCCAGTTGTGGTACGCCCATATTGACGGTCACCTGACCATCCTGCTCGACATAAAGCGTGATCTTGCCAGACTTGGTGCTGACATTGATCTTGGTTTTATTGGTCAGGCCACGGTAGCGCACAAATTTCGCAAAGCAACGGGCACCATTGCCGCATTGCTCAACCTCGGAGCCGTCGGCATTAAAAATGCGGTAGTGAAAGTCCAGATCCGGATCATAAGGCGGTTCGACCATTAACAGCTGATCAAAACCAATGCCGAAATTGCGATCGGCCAGCTGCTTGATCTGCTCCTTGGTCAGGAAAATGTTCTGGCTGACGGCATCTACCATCATAAAATCATTGCCCAGACCGTGCATCTTGCTGAAGTTAAGTAACATAGCGCCCTTAAGATTAACTGCTGATCACCTGCTCACCACGCCACAGATCCTGCCATTGTTCACGCTGGCGGATCAGATGACAGTGCTGGCCGTCTACCATCACTTCAGCGGCGCGCGGCCGGCTGTTGTAGTTAGAACTCATGGTAAAACCATAGGCGCCAGCAGAGCGAACTGCCAGTAAATCACCTTCGGCAATCGCCAATTCCCGATCTTTACCGAGGAAGTCGCCGGTTTCGCACACCGGGCCCACCACATCATAGTTTTGTCGTGGCAAGCTGTTATTCAGTACCACCGGCACGATATTCATCCAGGCGCTGTACAAAGCCGGCCGGATTAAATCATTCATCGCTGCATCAACAATGGCAAAGTGCTTTTCCTGACCAGGCTTTAAAAACTCGACTTTAGTCAGCAGGATACCGGCATTGGCCATAATGGCCCGGCCCGGCTCCATAATCAGCTCCAGCTGTGGATAGGCTTTTAAACGTTCCACCACCTTGCTGATAGTAGTCGGCCGGCGACGGTGTCCTGCTGGCAGCGGATATTTACCGCGCGGCACGTGAATTGAGCCATATCGAACTGGTCGGTGTCGACTGCCACATCGGTTCACAACTGACCGAAACCCAACCCTTCCTTGATGCGCTGGAAAAACTGCTGGCCCTGATTGAAGCCCTGAAAGCGGATGGTATTGAGCTGAAGCATATCGATATCGGTGGCGGCCTGGGCGTGACCTATGATCAGGAGGTGCCACCGTCGCCGGCCGACTATATCAGCAAGGTGGTGGAACGTTTAAAAGCCTATCCACAGCTGGAGCTGATTATGGAGCCGGGCCGGGCCATTATGGCCAATGCCGGTATCCTGCTGACTAAAGTCGAGTTTTTAAAGCCTGGTCAGGAAAAGCACTTTGCCATTGTTGATGCAGCGATGAATGATTTAATCCGGCCGGCTTTGTACAGCGCCTGGATGAATATCGTGCCGGTGGTACTGAATAACAGCTTGCCACGACAAAACTATGATGTGGTGGGCCCGGTGTGCGAAACCGGCGACTTCCTCGGTAAAGATCGGGAATTGGCGATTGCCGAAGGTGATTTACTGGCAGTTCGCTCTGCTGGCGCCTATGGTTTTACCATGAGTTCTAACTACAACAGCCGGCCGCGCGCCGCTGAAGTGATGGTAGACGGCCAGCACTGTCATCTGATCCGCCAGCGTGAACAATGGCAGGATCTGTGGCGTGGTGAGCAGGTGATCAGCAGTTAATCTTAAGGGCGCTATGTTACTTAACTTCAGCAAGATGCACGGTCTGGGCAATGATTTTATGATGGTAGATGCCGTCAGCCAGAACATTTTCCTGACCAAGGAGCAGATCAAGCAGCTGGCCGATCGCAATTTCGGCATTGGTTTTGATCAGCTGTTAATGGTCGAACCGCCTTATGATCCGGATCTGGACTTTCACTACCGCATTTTTAATGCCGACGGCTCCGAGGTTGAGCAATGCGGCAATGGTGCCCGTTGCTTTGCGAAATTTGTGCGCTACCGTGGCCTGACCAATAAAACCAAGATCAATGTCAGCACCAAGTCTGGCAAGATCACGCTTTATGTCGAGCAGGATGGTCAGGTGACCGTCAATATGGGCGTACCACAACTGGAACCGGCGCGGGTGCCTTTTAAAGCACAAAAGCAGGAAGCGACCTATATTTTACTGAGCGAACAGCAAACCGTATTCTGCGGTGTGGTGTCGATGGGTAATCCGCATGCGGTGCTGGACGTGCCGGATCTCGATACGGCGCCTGTGCGTACCCTGGGACCGGAGCTGGAGTTGCACGAGCGGTTTCCGGAAAAAGCCAATATCGGCTTTATGCAGGTGCTCAATCCGCAGCATATTAAACTGCGGGTATGGGAGCGCGGAGCCGGCGAAACGCTGGCCTGTGGCACCGGTGCCTGCGCGGCAGTGGTGGTTGGCCAGTTACAAAAGAAACTCGCGCAACAAGTACGGGTGGATTTACCGGGCGGTAGCCTGCAGATCCGCTGGAATGGACCTGGCCAACCGGTAAAAATGACCGGCCCGGCTGAACATGTTTTTGATGGACAATTGACGTTATGACCGACACCCTGATAAAAAGCCAGGAACTGGTTGCTGCTTCGGTAGTGGCTGATTATCTGCAACAACACCCGGACTTCTTCCAGCATTATCCGGAGCTGCTGCCATTGTTGCGCCTGCCGCATCAGCAACGCGGCACCGTATCGCTGGTCGAGCGCCAGCTGGAGCTGCAACGCGAAAAAATCCACCTGTTACAGGAAGATATTACCCGTTTAATGTCGGTAGCCGCCAGAACGAACATATTTTTCTGGCGTTAAATGCCTTGCATATCGCGGTGCATCAGGCCAAGAGCCTCACTGATGTGCAACAGGCATTACAGGCCTTTGCCGATGCTATGCCGCAGGTGAAATATTGCCGTTTGCTCGGGCTGGAACAGCCAGGTGCGGATCTGAGCCCTTATCAGCTGCTGCTAAGCCGTCGTCTGCAACAACAGCCGGTATATCTGGGCCGGCTGAATAAAGAAGAACAGCATGATATCTTCCCGGCCAAGGTGCATTCAGTGGCCTTGCTGCGGATTGACCAGCAAGACACGCCACTGGCGATCCTGGCCTTTGGCAGCGAGCTGGATGATCATTTCCAGCCCGAGATGGATGTCTTATTCCTGCGCCACCTGGTGACCTTACTGGCACTGGTGCTGCCTGCTTATGTCAACGCCTGAGCTACCGCTGCACTGGGCTGAACCGGTGCAGCAGTTTCTCAACTACCTGAAGCACGAACGTGGCTATAGCCCGCAAACGCTGAGCAGCTATCAGCAGCAACTGACAAAACTGGGCCTTGCGCTGCATGCTGAAGCAGCCAGCTGGTTTGTGCTCAGTGAACAACAATTGCAACGACAGTTTTTACGCTTCCGCAAAAGCGGCCTCAGTGCCCGCTCACTGAGTCTGGCGGCCTCAGCACTGCGCAGTTTTTACCGCTACGGTATCAGCCAGCAGTGGTTAAGCCAGAACCCGGCCGATTATCTCAAGCTGCCAAAACCGGACAAAACCCTGCCCAAACAGCTGGAAATTGAACAAATCAGCCAGTTGCTGAGCTTTGACAGCCACGACGATATTCTGGCCTGCCGCGATAAAGCGATGCTGGAGCTGTTTTATTCTTCCGGCTTGCGGCTGACCGAGCTGGTTGCACTGAATTTGCCGGATTTACAACTGAGCGAAGCCTTAGTGCGGGTTACCGGTAAGGGCAATAAGCAACGCCAGTTACCGGTTGGCCGGATGGCGCGCTCGGCGCTGCGCGAATGGCTGGTGCAGCGCCCGGCGCTGTTAGATGCAGATACGCCAGCCGCCGATCAACAGGCACTGTTCTTAAGTATCGAGCGGCAGCGTATTTCACCGCGCCAGGTCAGAGAACGGGTTTTACACTGGGCTAAACAACAAGGCTTGGGGCAACAGTTACATCCGCATATGCTACGTCACTCTTTTGCCAGCCACTTATTGCAATCCAGTGGCGACCTGCGCGGCGTACAAGAGCTATTGGGCCATGCCAATCTCAGCACCACCCAGGTGTATACCCACCTGGATTTTCAGCATCTGGCCAAGGTTTATGATAGCGCCCATCCAAGGGCCAGGAAGAAATAATGCAATTATTTAAAGCCTTACAACCTATTTCGGTATTGTCTTTCGATTTAGACGATACCCTGTACGACAATAAACCAGTAATTGCCGCCGCCGAAGCTGCCATGCTGCACAGTCTGGCACAGCATGCCCCGATCACCCGCGGTTACGACAGTGATTTTTGGTGGCAGCAGCGCCGTTTACTGGCTAAGGCCACACCGGAGATCCGCCATGATTTAGGCCGTTGGCGTCTACTGGGTATTGAAGCCGGCTTAGTCAGTTTAGGCTTAAGCCAGTGTGAGGCAGGCGAGATTGCCGAACTGGCTTATACCGCATTCTGGCAGGAACGCACCAATATCAAGATCAAGCCGGAAGTCAAAGCGCTGCTAACGGCGCTGGCCAGCCGTTATCAACTGGTTGCGATCACCAATGGCAATGCCTGTATTCAGAAAATGGGCTTAGGCGAGTTATTTGAGTTTAGTCTGCAAGCCGGCCCGGATGGCCGAATGAAACCCTACGCCGATTTATTTCTTACCGCCGCCAACCGGTTACAAACCGCGCCACAGCATATTCTGCATATCGGCGACAGCCACCGTGCCGATGTGATGGGCGCGCTAAATGCCGGTTGCCAGGCCGCCTGGTTGGATCACCTACAGCAGCCGGTCACTATCCTGCCGCATCTGCGCCTGACAGCGCTGGCACAGCTTGCCGCCCTTCTGGATGCTAACTAGCACGTGGTTTATGTTGACGAAAACCGGCCACAATCCAGCTGAGTATCAGATAGATTAATAGCGGTGGTAATGTCGCTAATACCAAGATAAAAATCAGATTTTGTCGCTTAGCCTCGGTAACTTGAGTAAGTTGCGCTTGGTAGTGAGCCAACCATTGTTCCGGGCTTAAAGGTGAACCAACAAGAATTTGTTCAAATACCCCTCCATCATCAGAGACTATCGTATCTTGCTGCGCCTTTTGATAACGCTCTACTGTTGCTTGTAGTTCAGCAATGCTGCTTTCGGCAACAGTAAACTGGGAATATGCAATATAAGCCAAATAACTTAGCCAGGTAACAACGATGACAAAGTAGATTCTCTGCCATCCATTTAAACCTTGCATTAATTTACTCCTTTAAATTTCCATTCATACCATTTTAGTTGGCCAACGCAACAAGGTGTTTGTATTCTTTATTTGCCAAAAAACTAACAACTTGAACCTATCATATAAATACCCCCCTCACAAGGCGCACGATCTGTACACCTATTACCCTATTTGGATAAAGGCTTTCTAAAACATCTCAGGAAGATAGTAACTGGTTATTTATCCACTAAATCACCCCTCTGACTTGGCGCCCCGCTGCTGGCTGTTATAATGCCCCGATACTAAGTAAACGAGGCCAACTAATGGATGTTTCTTACCTGCTGGACGGGCTAAATGATAAACAACGCGATGCGGTAGCGGCCCCCCCGCAACATATGCTGGTACTGGCCGGGGCCGGTAGTGGTAAAACCCGGGTGCTGGTGCATCGCTTAGCCTGGTTAATGCAGGTAGAGCGGGTTGCGCCCTACAGTTTGCTGGCCGTAACCTTTACCAATAAAGCGGCGCAGGAAATGCGCGCCCGGATTGAAAGCACCATTGGCGTCAGCCTGAATAATCTGTGGATGGGTACCTTTCATGGCCTGTCACACCGTATGCTGCGCGCCCATTATCAGGAAGCCGGTTTACCGCAAGGCTTTCAGATCATCGATTCTGACGACCAGTTACGGCTGGTGAAGCGGGTATTAAAAGCGCTGAATCTGGATGAAAAGCACTGGCCAGCCAAACAGCTGCAGTGGTTTATCAATGCCCGTAAAGATGAAGGCCAACGCCCGGGTATGCTGGACGCCGGTGGTGATTACAGCCTGGCGCAAATGATTAAGATCTATGCCGCGTATCAGGAAATGTGTGATCGCGCCGGTCTGGTCGATTTTGCCGAAATCTTGCTGCGCAGCTTTGAGCTGTTAAAGCAGAATGCCGAGGTGCGCGGCCACTATCAGCAGCGTTTCCGCCATATTCTGGTCGATGAGTTTCAGGATACCAACGCCATTCAATACCAGTGGCTGCGATTGCTGGCCGGCAGCAGTGCTAAGGTAATGATTGTCGGTGACGATGATCAGTCGATCTACGGTTGGCGCGGCGCCCGCGTTGAAAATATCCAGCAGTTTTTAAAAGATTTTGACGGGGCGGATACCATCCGCCTGGAGCAAAACTACCGCTCCACTGCAACAATTTTGAAAGCTGCCAATGCGGTGATCAGCAATAACCAAAGCCGGCTTGGCAAAGATCTGTGGACCGACGGTAGCGAAGGCGAAAGTATTTCGCTGTATACCGCCTTTAACGAGCTGGATGAAGCCCGCTTTATCGTCAGCCGTATCCGCGACTGGCATAACAAGGGTAATCCGCTCACCGATACTGCCATTCTGTATCGCAATAACGCCCAGTCACGGGTGTTGGAAGAGGCGTTAATTCAGGATGGTTTACACTATCGTATCTATGGCGGCCTGCGCTTCTATGAACGGCAGGAAATTAAAGATGCGCTGTCTTATCTGCGGCTGATTAACAACCGTCAGGATGACGCGGCGCTGGAGCGGATTATCAATACACCGGCCCGCGGTATCGGTGATACCACCCTGGATAAAGTACGGCAGCAAGCGCGCGCGCAGGGGCAGACGCTATGGCAGGCATTAGAGCAACTGTTGCAGGAAAAGCAGCTTAGTGGCCGTGCGGCGAATGCCATCGCGCAATTTATGCAGTTAATTGGCCAGTTGGATGCTGAGCTGACCGAGCTGCCACTGCACGAGCAGGCTGAACATGTGATCAAACAATCCGGGCTCTATGCCATGTATCAGGCGGAAAAAGGTGAGAAAGCCCAAACCCGTATAGAAAACTTAAACGAGCTGATCACCGCCTGCCAGAACTTCGACAGCCCACTGCTGGAAGAAATGAGCCCGCTGTCGGCGTTTTTATCTCAGGCGGCGCTGGAAGCGGGTGAATATCAGGCGGAAGAGCATTCCGATGCGGTGCAGCTGATGACGTTGCACACCGCCAAAGGTCTGGAATTCCCGTTAGTATTTGTGTGTGGCCTCGAGGAAGGTCTGTTCCCCAGCCAGCAAAGTGGCGATGACCCGATTAGGCTGGAGGAAGAGCGACGCCTTTGTTATGTCGGCATGACCCGCGCTATGCAAAAGTTGTATTTATGCCATGCCCAAAGCCGCCGTTTATACGGCCAGGAACAATATCCGAAACCGTCGCGCTTCTTACGCGAGTTGCCGGCCGAGTGTGTCGAAGAAATCCGTTTAACCACGCAGGTTAGCCGGCCGCTGGTTAATAACCGCTTTAGCGGTGCCGCCAGCCACAGCGCCTTTGAAAACACCGGCTTTAAGCTCGGGCAACGGGTGCTGCATGAAAAATTTGGCGAAGGCACTGTCCTGAATTACGAAGGCAGCGGCCCGCAATCGCGCATTCAGGTCAACTTTGATCAGTTGGGCAGCAAATGGCTGATGACCGCATATGCCCGGCTGGAAGCGATCTAAATGCGACTGCAGCAGCTCGGCCAGTTGTTACAGCAGGCCGCTGCACAGCGGGTACGGCTGCCAGTATGGCTGCAAGGTGAGCCTGCCGCCTTATTGCACCTTGCCAAACAACTGCTGGCGCAGTTTGCGCCAGAGCGTTGTTGGTGGCTGGGGAGTGAGGCTCCGGAGCAGTGCACAGCGCTTAAGCAGGCGAAAGCGCATCAGTTGCTGGGCACCGAATGTGACTGGCTGGTGATTAACGCCTGTAGCGGCTTTAACGGCGATCAGATCGCCGCTGCCAGTGGCGCCCTAAAAGCGGGTGGCTTGTGGCTGCTGCTGACACCGCCTACCGACAGTTGGCTGGCACAGCCCAATCCGGACCATCAGCCGTTATTATCCTACCCACTGACGCCGCAGGCCGGCGCGCAAGGCTTTACTGCTTTTTGGCGCAATACTTTGCAACAAGCCAATCTGTTGCACGCCCAACTTACAGCGGATGGCGATATTCAGATCCTGCAACAACCCACTTTTCCCCCGCTAGCCGTGGCGGCTGAGTGTCAGCCGCCTTTTAAAACTGCCGGGCAGCAGACAGCCGTGGCGGCTATTGTAAAGGTAGTAACAGGTCATCGCCGTCGCCCGCTGGTATTAACCGCCGATCGCGGCTGTGGTAAGTCGGCTGCACTGGGGCTGGCCGCAGCAGAGCTGGCTAAGCAGGGAAAACAGCGTATCCTGATCACGGCCCCCTCCCAGCTTCAGGCCAGTGTTGCTCTTGCGCACTTCGCCAACCAGGTCCAGCAAGCGCAGCAAAATGTCCTGCAATTTATCGCGATTGACCAGTTATTGGCTGAGCTGCCAGTCGCTGATCTGGTGCTGGTGGATGAAGCTGCAGCCCTGCCGGCCCCGCAATTACAACAGCTGGTTAATCACTATAGCCGCTTGGTGTTTGCCAGCACCGAGCATGGTTACGAAGGCACAGGCCGGGGTTTTCAGTTAAGGTTTCAGCCTTATTTAGCGCAACAATGTCCTGACTGGCGGCAGCTACGCTTAACCGAGCCAATCCGTTATCAAGCGCAGGATCCGCTGGAGCAGTTAATCCGGCACAGCTTTCTGTTAAAACTGGACTTGCCCGAGCCTGCATACGACAGTACTCAAGCTGTGCTGTTAAAGCATTATCAACATCACGACTGGCTGGTCGAGCCGGAAAAGCTGCAGCAGGTCTTTGCTTTGCTCAGCTTTGCCCACTATCAAACCCAGGTTAAAGATTTACTGGCGTTATTAGAAAACGCTGCTCTCGCGGTGTATACGCTGGAGCAAAACGGCCAATTACTTGGCTGTATGTTGCTTAGCAGCGAAGGCGAGTTTAGCGCCGAACTGGCAGAGCAGATCTATCAGGGCAAGCGGCGGGTACAGGGGCATCTGCTGGCGCAAAGTCTGGCCTTTCATCTTGCCGAGCCCGGATTGGCGTGCCTAAAACTAGCGCGCATTATGCGCATCGCCATAGTGCCCGGCTTACAACAGCTTGGGCTGGGTAGCCAGCTACTGCAATTGGTCAGTGATGAACTTAGCCGCCGTGGTTATCATTATCTTGGTAGTAGCTTTGGCGCCACGCCGAGCTTATTAGGTTTTTGGCAGCGCAATGCTTTTTTGCCAATCCGCCTCGGTCAACAACTGGATAAAGCCAGCGCCGAACCTTCGGTACTGGTATGTAAAGCCTTACAGGGTGACACTGCTACGGTCAGCCGTCTGGCTGAACATTTCTCGCAGCAACTGTATCTGGAGCTCAGCGAATACCCGTCGGATCTGCAACCTGCATTAATGCTGCAGCTGGTTAAACCGCCACTGCGTATCCTTAGCCCTTTTGAGCGACAGCAACTTAGCTTGTTTGCCAACGGGCAACGACCTTATGAACTGGTGGCAACCTTGCTGGTCTATTGGTTTAACCAGCACCGGTTACAGTTAGATCCGCTGGCAACTGCCGTCTTTATCGCCCGTTGCTGGCAAAGACAGCCCTGGTCACTGCTTGCCAAGCGGTTTCAACTCGCCGGTAAAGCCGCCATTATTAAACTGATGCAGCAAAGCGTCGCCAAACATCATTAAACAGCGCAGAAATAGTGGGGCTGGCTGCCGAAAGCTGGTACAGTCAGGAAAATTTGCGGAGACCTTATGCTTAGTCTGTTATCGTTGTTACTTGCCACCAGTCAGCCGAGCCTGGAACACCTTAGCCAGTCCGAGCGCAGCCTGCTCCAGGCCGCCTTGGCAGCGCAGCAAGCTCATAGCGTGCTAAGCGTGCAATATGAAGCATGCCAATCACAACGCGACTACCGTCAGGCCGGTTTACCGGATTTGCAGCTGTTACGCTCGGCGATCGAGGCCAAACTGCAGCTGCCATATCAGAATTTCCTGTTCGCCAGCCGACAAGCCGGTGACTGGCAACGCCTACAACCGCGTGACCCTCTGCAAGCTGGTAGCTGTGATGAATTTAACCGCTATCGTGAGAATCTGGATCAGTACGAGTTACAACTGTTTGCATTGGAGATTGCCGAACCACTGGCAAGCAGTTTAACTGCTAACCAGAACGAAGCTGCAAGCGCACAGCAGTTGCTGCTATTACGCGGTTATTTGCAACGCTCCAGCAGTGTTGCCATCGCCCGGGTATTCGACCGCAGCCAACTAAATGCGATCGAGCAGGCCAATTTTCTGCATCCCGACTATCAGAGTCGTTACATCTTCCGGCTGGAACAGGGCTGGCGTAGCGTCATGCCAGTCTATATGGGTATGCATAGCCAATTTAATGAACAGGATATCGCCAAACAAGCCAGTGAATGGCTGATCTTTCTCGATACCCAAAAGCAATTTATCGCCGCCAGGCCATTAACAGAGGTATCGGCATTGCTTGCAGAGCTTGGCCCTGCCGAATGGACTTTTGATCTTAATGGCAATTTGATCCGCAAATAGTTACTGCTGCGGATCTTTGTCGTTTATGCAAAGTCGGCGACAGCTAGCTCTCTGTTAGTAACTTCTTGTATTCCTTGGTTAGTCTTTTTTATCACTATCGCAGGATGACTCCGGTACGGCGGGCGTACCGGAGTCTGGGTGTGGTGTACTCGTTTAGTTTGGCGCTTCGTGCAGGGCGTGCGTAGTCGTAGTGCGGCGTGTCATTGATGGCACGGATATCGCTCGCTGTGATAAGTCTTTGGTGGGGTTTGGCTTAATCTTGTCTATCACTATCGCAGAATGACTCCGGTACGGCGGGCGTACCGGAGTCTGAGTGTGGTGTACTCGTTTAGCTTGGCGCTTTGTGCAGAGGCAGTTTGGTCGAAGTGCGATAAAGCATGGCGACAACTTCGTCAGGAACGAAGTTGGACTGCCGCAGGCAGGTCGTGAAGCGATGCAGGCCAAGGAAGGCCTGCACAATGCCACCAGCGCAGCGCTGTGGCTGCCATGCGAGTGTAGTACACCCGCGTAGCGGATAAAGCAAAAAGCCCACTCGACTGAGTGGGCTCTTTGGCTTTATGAGGTGCCTGGCGGTGTACTACTCTCGCATGGCGAATGCCACACTACCATCGTCGCAGCTGCGTTTCACTTCTGAGTTCGGAATGGAATCAGGTGGTTCCACAGCGCTATTGCCACCAGGCAAAAAACTGTCGGGAACAGTTTTTAACGCACTTTAGTGCGGCCCGCTTGCGGGTCAAATCCAGGATAGGATTTGATAAAAACCGTTGCCATTACTTAGCAAGCTTCTAGTTCGCACACTGTATTCTTTCTTTAAAACATCTTGGGCGTTGTATGGTTAAGCCTCTCGGGCAATTAGTATGAGTTAGCTCAACGCCTCGCAGCGCTTCCACACCTCACCTATCAACGTTGTGGTCTCCAACGACCCTTTAGTACCCTCTAGGGGTAAGGGATAACTCATCTTGTGGCCGGCTTCCCGCTTAGATGCTTTCAGCGGTTATCCGTTCCGAACATAGCTACCGGGCAGTGCCATTGGCATGACAACCCGAACACCAGCGGTTCGTTCACTCCGGTCCTCTCGTACTAGGAGCAACTCCACTCAATTATCCAACGCCCACGGCAGATAGGGACCGAACTGTCTCACGACGTTCTAAACCCAGCTCGCGTACCACTTTAAATGGCGAACAGCCATACCCTTGGGACCGACTTCAGCCCCAGGATGTGATGAGCCGACATCGAGGTGCCAAACACCGCCGTCGATATGAACTCTTGGGCGGTATCAGCCTGTTATCCCCGGAGTACCTTTTATCCGTTGAGCGATGGCCCTTCCATACAGAACCACCGGATCACTATGACCTACTTTCGTACCTGCTCGACGTGTCTGTCTCGCAGTTAAGCTGGCTTCTACCATTACACTAACCGTACGATGTCCGACCGTACTTAGCCAACCTTCGTGCTCCTCCGTTACGCTTTAGGAGGAGACCGCCCCAGTCAAACTACCCACCAGACACTGTCCGCAATCCCGATTCAGGGACCTACGTTAGAACATCAAACATACAAGGGTGGTATTTCAAGGACGGCTCCACCAGGACTAGCGTCCCAGCTTCAAAGCCTCCCACCTATCCTACACATGTAGGGTCAATGTTCAGTGCCAAGCTATAGTAAAGGTTCACGGGGTCTTTCCGTCTAGCCGCGGGTATACGGCATCTTCACCGCAATTTCAATTTCACTGAGTCTCGGCTGGAGACAGCCTGGCCATCATTACACCATTCGTGCAGGTCGGAACTTACCCGACAAGGAATTTCGCTACCTTAGGACCGTTATAGTTACGGCCGCCGTTTACCGGGGCTTCGATCAAGAGCTTCGCTTGCGCTAACCCCATCAATTAACCTTCCGGCACCGGGCAGGTGTCACACCCTATACGTCCACTTACGTGTTTGCAGAGTGCTGTGTTTTTAATAAACAGTTGCAGCCAGCTGGTCACTGCGACTCTCATATGCTTACAGCGCAAGGCCTTCACACACAAGAGCGTACCTTCTCCCGAAGTTACGGTACTATTTTGCCTAGTTCCTTCAGCCGAGTTCTCTCAAGCGCCTTGGTATGCTCTACCTGACCACCTGTGTCGGTTTAGGGTACGGTCACCAATACCTGAAGCTTAGAGGCTTTTCCTGGA